>NZ_JAKNTK010000002.1 GCF_022440805.1 Holdemania massiliensis
GGGAGTACCCTTACAGGGGGCTTAGATTATCAATACAGCAATTCCCTATTTTCAGTTGTTATTATAGCCTGTCCGAAAGAGATTTTCAAGCCCTCCGGACAGGCTTCTTTTACAGCTCCATGCCGCCCATTCCTCGCTGGTGCTGCTGTTGCTCCTGCTGCTGTCCAATCTCCGGATCGGGCAGCAGCTCCCTCGCCTTTTCAAGCAGAGGACGCAGACGCTCCGGCAAGTGTTCTTCCAAGAAGTCCAGCATCCGACCGATGCCGTCCGTCAGACGCTCGGTGAAGCTGCGTTCCTCCTGCAGCTCGGATTGCAGATAATAGTTTTCATCGCGCAGCCTCCGGTTTTCCTGTTCAAGCCTCTGCTGCCGCTGCGCTTCTTCCAGCCGCTTCTTCATGGACGGCACCTGTGACCGCAGACGGGTGTTTTCCTCCGTCAGCTCCTGTACCTTGTGCCGATCCGTCACGCTGCGCAGTGCCATTTTCTTTAGCTGCTCGACCTGATCCACCGTCACGCCCTTTACTGCCCCTGTGAGCGTCTTTTCCGGCTGAATATCATGCAGGGGTGCATTTACCCTGTCAGCCTCCTTTAAGAGCCGCACAGTGCCTTTCAGAGCGTCCCGCTGCCGTTCCAGCTCAGCAACCTCCCGCTCTACTGCCGCTGTCTGCTGCTGCACCGCTTCCAGCCTCGCAGCCGCTTCCTTGAACTGCGGCAAGTCCATGTGCGGTCTGTTCGTGCCGAGAGAGATAATTTCAAAATCGTGCCGCTGGGCGATCTCCGTCAGAGCTTCTTTCTCCCGTTCCATCCACGCCGCCCATTCGGTCTGCTTTCTGCCGACACCGACAAACCCCTGCTGCTTCAATGCCTGTTTCATAGATACCCTTGTAGAAAGTCCTCTTGACTGCTCCGTTGCCACAGGGATAAAATCGACATGGAGATGGGGCGTTGCCTCGTCCATGTGCAGCACCATATTGAACACCCGCAGATGGGGGTTGCGTTCTGCAAAAGACTCCGCAAAATCTTTCAGAGCTGCCGCCGCCCGTTCTCCGTCCGGCGTACCGCACCCACAGTCGCTCATGTTGCCGATCTGGAAGATCGCTTCATGGAACAGCTTTTCCTGTTTACTCTGCCGGATATGCTCATAGTAGTCCGGTATCTTATCTCTCGTTTTGGTTTTCTTTGCGTTGTAGGCTGCGAGAGCTTCATCAAAGACCATATGATAGACCTGCTTCAGATCCTCGTTGCAGAAAACAATGTTCTGCTCCGTCCGGCTCCGGTCTACATTCGCCGCTGAGAAGCTGCGGTTGTTGTGCCGGATGCTCCCTGCACCTGTCATACCCGAAATCGTAACTCCCATAAAATCGCCCCCTTTCCGCTTATTCTTCCGTCCTCTATTTTATCATAAATTTCCGCTAAAAACAACCTCTTTGTTACTTTCTGGTGAGAAAGTAACGCAAAAGCACTTTCACACCGCCACCCCATCGGTGCAGCGGTGTGAAAGTGCTTTGCGCCCCTAAAGGGGAGGGGTTGCCGGAGCTGCTTCACTGCCGGCTCGTGCCTGCTGCTCTGCCAGCTCCGGAGGGGCGCTGCCCCTGCCGTCTGCGGACGGCTCCCCGACCTTCATCCCACCGATAAACTGGAATTGGTCATAAAAAAGCCGATAACACATAGGTTTTTTGACCTAATGCGTTATCGGCTCTGCGTCTATGCGTCTGGCACTTTTAATCATTTTTTTTTGAATTTATTATATGTGTTAGCTAACTGTCCACAAGCCGCGTTAATCTCTCTGCCATGAGAAACTCTCATAGTAACTTCAAGTCCTGCTTGCTCTAATTGATGTTTGAATGCAACTATTTCCCGTTTCTGTGGTGCTTTAATTCTTGAATTGCTTGTTGGGTTGTATTGTAACACGTTAATCATAACTTTTTTGCCCCGAAACCATTTTGCAAGTTGTCTTACATCTGAGGGCCGGTCATTTATACCCGGTAAAAGCAAATACGCAAAGACAATTTTGCGATTATGCCTTTCAGAATAGGATAAGGCTTGCTTAACAACATCTTCAATAGCATATATGCGCATGTGAGGAATAATACGATTTCTTGCAGATTGTGTTGCTGCGTGTAAAGATATTGTCAACTGAATTTTAAGATGTTCCTCGCGCAATTTTTTTAATTGATCGACCGGACCAACTGTTGATATGGTAATGCCGTCGGTTGGAAAGTTGAGCCCATATCTATCTCGGAGAATATGGATTGCTTTTATCAAGTTGTCATAATTGAATAAAGGCTCTCCCATACCCATAAAAACGATACGGTTTACTTTTCGACGCAACAATATAATCTGTTGTACGATTTCTGACGATGTTAGATTACGAACAAAGCCATTTCGCCCGGACTCACAAAAAATACAACCAACAGGACAACCGACTTGTGTGCTCACGCAAACAGTTCCACCATCTCGCCGCTTGATAAAAACCGTTTCAATGTATTTGTTGTCTTTCAGTTCGTAAACATACTTTTCAGTATCACTGCTTTTGCAAATATTTTTTACCAACATTGATAGATTTTTTTTGCGTGGTAATTGCTTATATAATTCTTCATATAAGGCTTTTGCTTCATTCTCGCCAATAACTTCCGACATTTCTTTGTAAGTAAATCCGTATGGATCATTCCGTACTTCCGCAGGCGTATATTTAGGTAAACGTTTCATTTTTATATCCTTTCTTCTAAATAATAAAAGTTTGTTTTTCTGTATTTTTGATTACAATCTCTAATTTTTCTACATCAATGATATGCGTCAATTTGCATTTAGGGCAGAAAAGAGGAAAATCTTTTAATACAGTATCAATTCCCGATTTGTCGTTCTGTTTAGTCCCCAAAGAACCTACTAAACCAGCTACGCTTTTGAACCGGTTCTGTCTCACGCTCCGGCTGATCGGCTCCGGACTTGCCGGAAAGAAGCTGCTGATGCATTGTCCCAGCATGGAGAGCCTGGGCCGCTGCCGCAGTCTGCTGTGCCGTCACCAACGCCGAGCTGACCTCCGCCAACCTTGCGTTCAGTTCCTCGATCTGCTTGTCCTTTACAGCAAGTTGCTCGCTTTTCCGGTCTAATTCTCCCTGCAGCATAGCGATCAAAGTGGTTTCGCAAGTTTCGCAACTTGCTTTCGCCTGTTGCGAAACTTGCTTTCGTTCAACACCTAAATAATGCTGATATATGGCGGTTTTTTGACTTTCGCTGATTGCGAAACTTCCTTTCGCATCTTTCGCAACATGGTTTCGCCTACACCATGCACGAACTGCCTGTTCCGACACGCCACATTCTATTGCAATTTCCGTTATTACACCCGCCAAATATCATCACCACTCTTTCATCCGGAGTTAATCTCAAAACAAATCGCTATGAGATCCCGTCCTTATCAATTTCAAAATCAAAGTCTGCCGAACAACTTTATAGACCAACAGCCAGTCCGGCTCGATGTGACATTCTCTCATGTCCTTATAATTTCTGGAATTAGTGAGAGCATGATCTCGATACGCCTCCGGCAACGGCTGCTCGTTACACAACAGCGTGATCACTTCCTCCAACTTCTTCGGATCGCAGCCTCTCTTGATCGCAAGCTTGTAATCTCGTTTGAACTGCCCCGAAAACTCCGGCTTAAGCATTCAGCGCCTCCATCAGATCTACAACGCTATCAAACGGACCATACATATCCTCTCCCTTTTCTGCCGCCTCCATCGCCGCATAGGTAACAGCATTCGGCTCGTCAACCTTGACTTCAAAGGGAAGTCCATGACACCTAAGTGCCTGTCGATAAAAAATACCCGTTGCCGTACTCAAATCCATTCCGAGGGACTTAAAGAGAGCTGCCGCCTGTGCTTTCAGCTCCGGCTCCATTCTTATCGTCATATTTCCTTTAGCCATAATAGCACTCCTTTCCTCGTCATTTTTAGCTTGCACTAATATTATATTCAATATTCGTGACATTTGCAAGTGCATTGCAAATGTTTTTTTGCAACTTTTCTATGAACAGTGCTTTCTATATGCTAACACCGCAGCGTGTACATTTAGGGGGTGAAAAAGCCTTATTTCGCGCGGTTTTCAAGCCTCGTTTTCGGTGGGGTAATATAAAAACCCTTACCCGCCCCGAAAACGCCTTGTAGGGCGTTTCTGGGGCGTTTACAGCCCTTTCTTAAATTCCTCCACCAACAGATCGCTCAAAGCCTGTGATGGGCGTATTTTGACCGTTATATGCCCCTCCGGTACGGTGTCCCACCATTTGCGGATCGTTTTCGGATCAAGTCCGGTGTCCCTATGACAATCGGCCTTGCGTCCCTCTGGATGCTCCTGCCGCCACGCATAGACTTGCGCTTTCTTTTCTTCTGCCCCTTTTCTTCTCCATGTGCCGCCAGGATAATCCACTTCCTGCACCGCCCTTGCTCTTTTCAAATGCTCTTTCTGTGATCTACCATTCCTCTTGTTGCGCTCGATGCGAACATCGGTCAGAGCTTCAATATCGGAAATCGTGAAATTGTAATACTCCTTGTCGTAGGCTTCCAGCGCACTCCGTATATCTTCCTCGGTCAATGCGTTCTCATGCTTCACCATCTGCAGATCATCAAAAGCCTCTTTCATATCCTGCCGGAGCTGCTGCTTCGACACACCGCATTTGTAAGCATAGATAGCAAGGCACATCAAAAAGAAATACCGATGCCCGCCCTTTATCTCTCCGATCTGCCGCAGCCACCAATGGTAGAGCGCATACGGATCATCACCATGCACCTTTCCGGCAATATCCCACTTCTTGCGTCCTTTCTCGCCTCTCACAACAACACGCTCATACCACTCCGGATATGCCTCCCTCGCCTCAGCTCGTGTCATTTTGGATGGGCTGAAAGGCTTATTGACATCCACCCTGTTTTCTGGCTTTGCGTAGGCGTTCAGATAATCCAGCGTTACCCGTTCTCCGGTACGGAAAGCGACCAGCTCCGTCCCATGCTTGTCATTGATGCTGCCCACCATGCGGAAGCTCTGATTGATGGATTGATACTGGATCGCCTTGACCTGCGAAGTGCTGCCATACTCCCATAGCCGGAAAGTGAGGTCATATTTCAGACTTTTAAGCTGAATTTTTATATTCGGGTATAGGTCAATCGGCTGCTGGAAAACATAGTAGATATGCAGCCCTGTCCCCGACAGAACAAGGAAAGTCGGCATCGGCAACCGGCGCACTCGCTCCGGATCGCCGCCAAAGCGCAGAAAGAGGTTGCGCAGCTCGGCAAGACCTACGCCATCCAGATCGAAGATCAGAGCATACATCCGCTGGGCGTTCTCCAGCCTGTTCTCCTTTCTGCGATATGCAAGACCGCTGCACAAAGTAAGGCTGTTCCCCTCGACAAACTCCATGTAATCCTGTTCCCATGTGTCGTTATACATCTTCCTGCGCCGGAGCTTCTTATCCTCGCTCTGTTCGTCCCGATACAGATACACAGCGTTCGGATGGGAAAAATCCGTGTGCCGTTCTCCGGAGTTCTCATTGTCCGGAAACAGCTCTTTATAAAACTCATAGCCTCCGACCTCCGGATATTGTGCGCTCAAATACTCGTAGCAGCCTCGATAATTCTCGGTCATATTACCACCTCACAAAAGAAAAAGTACCAAAAGAAAATCCGCTGCGGCGGGGATCGCCTGCGGGCGGGAAGGGGGAAAAGGGGGAGCAAAAGAGCGGCGGCTACGCCGCCTTAAAGAGAAAGTCACCTCCCCCTTTTCCCCCTCGCTGCGGGGCATTGAAAGTGCCGCCACTATGGAAAACCCGATGGGTTTACCACAGTGGCTTGGAAAACCTCTAACGAGGTTTACCACACTTCCAACACCCCTCCGCTCACCCCCCTTTTCCCCTCCGACTTTCTCCCTTTCAGAGAGAAAAAATATAGGTT